>NZ_JAHBDR010000021.1:0-1834 GCF_019956575.1 Pseudomonas sp. A-R-19 | reverse complement strand
GCCATCGCCAGCAAGCCGGCTCCTACAAAGGTGTCTGTATGAATCCCCATTCCGCGCAAAAATAGTGGCTCCGCTGACCGCGCCTGACGACTAGGGTGTAAAGACCTCAGCTTTCAGGATTCGCCATGCATCCCTACTTTTCCCTGCAAGGCCGCACCGCACTGGTGACCGGCGGCACCCGTGGTATCGGCAAAATGATCGCCAAGGCCTATGTCGAGGCGGGCGCCACCGTGTACGTCTGTGCCCGCGATGCCGAGGCCTGCCAGCAAACGGCTGATGAACTCGGCGCCCTTGGACGCTGCCATGCCCTGGCGGCCAACCTGGCCACCGAAGAAGGCGTGCAACAATTGGCCACGCGGCTGGGCGAGCAGATCACCCATCTCGACATCCTGGTGAACAACGCCGGTACCACCTGGGGCGCACCGCTGGAGAGCTACCCGATCAAGGGCTGGGAAAAGGTCATGCAGCTCAACGTGACGTCAGTGTTCAACTGCATCCAGCAATTCCTGCCCCTGCTGCGCAAGGCGGGCTCGGCAGCCAACCCGGCGCGGATCATCAACATCGGCTCGGTGGCAGGGATTTCATCCTTCGGCGAACAGGCGTATGCCTACGGGCCGAGCAAGGCGGCATTGCATCAACTGTCGAGGATCCTGGCGCGCGAACTGGTGAGCCAGCACATCAACGTCAATGTGATCGCCCCGGGACGCTTTCCAAGCAAGATGACCCAGCACATTGGTAATGATGAACAGGCACTGGCCGAGGATACGGCGTTGATCCCGATGAAGCGTTGGGGCCGCGAGGAAGAGATGGCGGCGCTGGCGATCAGTCTGGCGAGCACTGCTGGAGCGTATATGACCGGGAACATCATTCCGCTGGATGGCGGATTCAGTCTCTGAAATCGGCGGTGAGGCCATCGCGGGCAAGCCACGCTCCCACAGGGTTCTCGAGCGCACACAAAACCTGTGGGAGCGGCTTGCTCGCGAAGAGGCCAGTACAGGCACAACTGAATCCAGACCGATCGGGGTATCATGCCCGCCTCTATCCCGCCTCGACCGCAAACCATGACCTACAGCGTTTCCCCCATCGGCTTCGTGCGCTCCTGCTTCAAGGAGAAATTCGCCATTCCGCGCCAGCCGCAACTGGCCCCGGCCGCCCGTGGCGTGCTGGAACTGGTGGCACCGTTCGATCAAGGGGACGCGGTGCAGGGCCTGGAGCAGGTCAGCCACGTGTGGCTGCTGTTCCTGTTCCACCAGGCCCTGGAAGAAAAACCTCGCTTGAAGGTCCGCCCGCCGCGCCTGGGCGGCAATAAATCCATGGGCGTGTTTGCCACCCGCGCAACCCACCGCCCCAATGGCATCGGGCAGTCAGTGGTGAAGCTGGACAAGGTCGAAGCCAATCGCTTGTGGATCTCTGGTATCGATCTGCTGGATGGCACACCGATTCTCGATATCAAACCCTACGTGCCCTATGCCGATATCATCGACACAGCCTCCAACAGCATCGCCAGCGCCGCGCCGCAACTGATTCCCGTGCAGTGGACGGATGCAGCGCTGCAACAGGCTCACGGACATGCCCAGCGCCTGCAAGAGCCATTGGTTGAGCTGATCGAGCAATGCCTGGCGCAGGATCCACGCCCGGCCTATCAAACGCCCGCACCGGAGCGCGAATACGGCGCGCAATTCTGGGATCTGGACGTGCGCTGGCATTACCCGACACCGGAGCTGATCCGCGTGCTGGAAGTCATTCCCGCAAACATCTCAACACCATAAACGACTGTGGGAGCGGGCTTGCTCGCGAAAGCGGTGTGTCAGTCGACATTAAAGCTGACTGATAC
>NZ_JAHBDR010000020.1:0-2308 GCF_019956575.1 Pseudomonas sp. A-R-19 | reverse complement strand
GGTGGGACTTGCCGAGCACGCGGTAGGGTTCGGCGTAGTGGTAGGCCTCGCCGTAGGTGTTGTCGGCGACGCCGCGGGTCGTGGCGACGCCGTGGGTGGTGGGCTCGCCGTGGGTGGTGGGCTCGCCGTGGGTGGTGGGCTCGCCGAGGGTCTGGTCGACCTCGCCGTCGAGGAAGGCGCGGCTGTCGTCGGGGTGATAGGCGCGCACGCTGACCTGCTGTTCCACCACCCGGTGGCGGGTTTTCAGGGCCCAGACGCTGTCCTCGATGCTGTTGCTGAAGCCCGAGGGCGAGCGCAGCGGCAGTTCGACGTCGAACTGGTAGCAGCGCTGGTCGTCGCAGAACTCGACGACGTCGAAGTGGAGTTTTTCGTGCTGGATGCAGCGGTACCAGATGCCGACGTCGGCGAGGATCCGGCTGATGAAGGCCAGGTCGCTTTCCTGGTACTGCATGACCTGCTCGCGTTGTGGGTACTCGCGCTTGAGGTTGAAGCGAAAGTGCCCGGTGTCGAGACCGTGGCGGTCGCGCAGGATGTTTTTGACGATGTCTGGCACGGACTGGTGCTGATAGATCCGCGTCTGCTGGCCGCGATCGAGCAGGGCCAGGCGCGGTTGCAGGGTGACTTCGTAGCGGGCTTCGTCGATTGAGCCGGACAGGCGCTGGCAGGCGGTGATGCGGCCGTACAGCGTGCGCTGCGGTGTGGGTGGCTTGGGCACTTCCCAAGAGAACACGGGTACGTTGGACGGCGCATCGTACAGGCTGAACTCGGCGTACTGGCCGATGAACTTTTCCGCACCGATGTCGAGGTCGCTGGCGGTGAATTCGATGCGGTAGAGGTAGGGTTGGCTGAGGTACTCATGACCCTCGAAGGTGAGGACGTCGAGGTGGGTGTCGAGTTTGTCGACCTGGAGTGTGTGGCGGTTGTGGCCGACGAGGGTGTGCAGATTTGTGCTCATGTTCAGTCCTTACCTGGTCTGAAAGGGACGGGCAGGAAAGGCAGTGCTTTCACCCGGGTCCTGGGGGGTGAAAGCATTGAAAATTCAGAGAACAGTTGGAATAGGATTCTTCTTGTTCGCGTGTAGGATACGTCCAAAAGGTTGCGGCGCTGGGTCTGTAGGAATTTGTTCAGCTCTGGATTCTGTGGCGAGGGAACTGACACCCTCGCCACAAGAATCAGCGCTTAATCCAGCGGCGCGACGTTATCCAGTGCGCGGTTGACGGCCAGGTCCGCCAGCATGATCACCTGCTGGATACCCAGCAGCATGCTGCGCTGCGGGCCGTCCAGGAATGTTGCGAAATCCGTCGCCATCACGCTTGCAGAAGCCAGCGATTCGCAGGCATGGGCCAATAAACTTTCGGTGTCGATGTTGGGCGCGATGATGAACATCGTGCTGGGGTTGTGGGGGGCGGTGCTTTTGAGGATGGCGGGTTTGAGATGGAGACCAGAAGCGCGATGGGTGATGCTTTCGGTTTCTGATTCGGGGGGATTGGGTGTGGGTTTGACCATGGGAAGTCTCCTATGAAAACTTGAACCACCATGACTTATCGCTAAACAAGTAAGGGTGGCAGCTGCACGCAGGTTAGCGATCCGGGACATAGGAAGCCCAGGTAGACCCGCAGGTCTCCCACGCACAGCCGCCATGACACAAATAGCAGACACAAAAATCCGCATTTAAGTCTGGGGCGCTGTAGCGCCTATGTTTGGTTCGGATCGCTAAACCCGGTCGCTGAATCGGCAGCGACATGGAAACGATAGAGAACAGGGTCTAGGCCCACAAGCCGGCGGATTCTGGCGTAGTTGTAGGTAACGACGCAAGGTATCGTAGCCTCGCTCCTGGTCCTACAACCCCGTCTGACTGCCACAACTCTTTGTGTCGAGGGTGCTTGCTCCCGTTCGGCTGCGCAGCAGTCGCAAATCCATTCAACGCGGCCTGCCTGACAAACCGCATCAGTTGATTTTGGGGCCGCTTCGCTGCCCAGCGGGAGCAAGCTCCCTCGCCACATTGCTGGTGTGAGGCAGAAGATTTTCGTTGGATGTAATGCCGCTATCGCTGGCAGCTCCTACAGGGAATGAGTACGTCTGAGAGAGACTAGTCGCCTGGCAGGCCGTCTTCGCGAGCAAGCCCGCTCCCACAGAAGAGCAAAGGCAGATCGGCACACACCCACGCCCCTCACCACTCATCAGGCCGAGCGTTAGCTCGCCTGCAGCTCTTGATCTTGATCCACCCGCCCCCTCGGAAGGCTGAGTGGAGGTGTTCATCCGGGGATTGGCGCGCAGCGCCGTTCGACGCAGTCGAACTCATCGCATG
>NZ_JAHBDR010000019.1:0-2580 GCF_019956575.1 Pseudomonas sp. A-R-19 | reverse complement strand
GTGTCGGCGCTGATTGAAAACTGACCCACCCTGCCGATTGAAAATTGACCCAGGGCGGATTGCTGATTTTTGCTTCAGCAATTGTGGATAAGCTTAGCAGTCGTGTCCCAGTGCAGAGGCGCCGAACCCCACCGCATGCAGGCATGCGGCAGGGCATTATCGGTGCAGATCAAAACGGCTCATCGTCCTCGGTACCATCATCTTCTTTGCGCTTTCGTTCACGTGATTTGATCTTTGTCTGGGCGACTAAGGTGCTGTGTTGCAGACGGTAGGACTCGTTGCCCGTTTCGACGATGTGGCAGTGGTGTGTCAGCCGATCCAACAACGCTGTGGTCATCTTGGCGTCGCCAAACACGCTCGACCATTCCGAGAAGCTGAGGTTGGTCGTGATGACCACGCTGGTGTGCTCGTACAGCTTGGACAACAGGTGAAATAACAAGGCTCCACCGCTTTGGCTGAAGGGCAAATACCCCAGTTCATCGAGTATCACCAGGTCTGTGCGAAGCAGCCCTTGAGCGATTCGGCCTGCTTTAGCCTCGTGTTTTTCGCGCTCCAGCAAATTGACCAGATCCACCGTGGAGTAGAAGCGCACGCGCTTGTTATGCATCGTGATCCCGGACACGGCCAAGGCGGTGGCCAGGTGTGTTTTACCTGTTCCAGGCCCGCCGATGAACACGACATTCTGCGCGTTATCTGTGAACTCCAGGTTGGACAGATCCCTGACCAGGCGGGGGTCTGCGCTGGAAGCGCTGAAGTCGAAGCCGGCCAAATCACGATGCATGGGGAGTTTGGCCATGTTCATCTGGTGATTCACTGAACGCACCGCTCGATCCGCATGTTCTTGTTGGAGAAGATGCTCTAGCAGCCATTTCGACGAGGTCGTTGAGGATTCTCCTTGCGAGGCCAGCTCTTCCCAGGCGCTGGCCATGCCATGCAGTCGCAGTTCTTTGAGTTCCGCCATAAGATCACGCATTGCGAGTCTCCTCATCGGTGGTACGGAGCCGGTCGTAGCGTGCCGTATTGGCGACAGGCGCTATCTTGAGTTGAAGGCTGGTTTCGGCGGACGGAGGGGCGGCTGTCGATGTCAGTCGAGCCAGGACATTCAGGATGTGTTCGGCGCTCAAGCTGCCTGATTCAAGTACCAACTCCACAGCCACCAACACGGCATCGAGCCCGGCGATGGGAACAGCAGCCAGTACCTGCGTCATGACTCGATCACCGTTGGTGTGACGCCTCAGACCGCGCTTTAGCAGTTGCAACGGCTTCGGCAGATCGGCAAACGGAGCGCCATTGCGCAGCGCTCCGGGCTTGCGTTCTATGAGTGGGATGTAATGCTGCCAGTCAAAACTGACCTGGTCTCGATCAAAGAGGCGCTCGTGACTGGCAATCATCGTTTCATCGGCGATGACCACTACCCGGGAGGGATACAGGCGGCTGCTGACCCACTGACCGACCCGCTCACACGGCACCGAGTAGCGATTTCGCGTCACGCTGATCAGACAGGTGCTGGAGACCCGCACAGTGCGTTCGACATAGCCGTCAAAGGCCGTGGGCATTGGCATCATTTCCACCCGTTCCAGTTCCAGGACGTCCGCTACCGTCAGCCCGTTGTACTGCGGGTGAAGCAGCTCGCTCCAGAGCGCACGACAGCGTTGGCCGAGCCAGACATTCAGTTCTTCAAAGGTGTGGAACATACAATCTTGAGCATCGAGCCAGATGCGTCGCCGGCTGTCCTGGACGTTCTTTTCGACGATGCCTTTTTCCCAGCCGGAGGCCACGTTGCAGAAGTCTGAGTCGAACAGGTAGTGTGCGCACATCACGGCAAACCGGGCATTGACCGTGCGGCCCTTACCCTTGTTGACCTTGTCGACAGCTGTCTTCATGTTGTCGTAGATGCCGCGACGCGGCACCCCACCTAACGCGCCAAACGAGCGGGTATGGGCATCGAACAACATCTCATGGCCTTGGCTCGGATACGCGACCAACCAAAATGCGCGACTGGCGCACAGCTTCATGTGGGAGACCTGGATGCGTCGAAACAGGCCGCCGATCAGCAGACCCTCTTCGCTCCAGTCGAACTGAAAGGCCTCGCCGAGTGCGAACGTCAACGGTACAAAGGCCCGTAAGGATTTGCCTTGCTCACCGCGCCACGAGCGGATGAAGGCGGTGAGCTGGCTGTAGCCGCCCTCGTAACCCTCGGCCTTAATCTGTTCGAAGAGTGCTTTGGCGCTCCTGCGGTTGTGCTTTGCTCGGAAGGAATCGGCCTTAAGTGCCTGTTCCAGCGTCTCGTGAAATGGACTGAGTTTGTTGAAGGCTACGCACCGCAGGTACGCCGGCTGAGTGGCTTCGGATGCTCTGACCCATTTTCGGATGGTGTTTCTCGACAGCCCGGTACGCTTGGCTATCTGATGCAGCGACAGCTTGTCGCGAAAATACATGCGCCGAATTTTTCCCATCATTTCCATGCTGATCACCCTGTGTTCTCCTGCTCAAAAATTGAGCAGAAGCAGTTGAACACCTGGGTCAGTTTTCAGTCGGCAGAACAGCCTTTACTGGGTCAGTTTTCGGTCAGCGGCAACA
>NZ_JAHBDR010000018.1:0-2651 GCF_019956575.1 Pseudomonas sp. A-R-19 | reverse complement strand
GGGTAGGGCAGTTGATCGATAAGCGGTCCTGCTACTCACTGATCGGTTGATCCAGATTAATGCGCGGCCGAATATCTGTTGACCTGAGTGCCTGGTAGCAACAGACTTTTCTGCTCTCGTTTATTTCCAAAGGTCTGTCTGATGCGTAAGTCATTCACTGTCATTGCATTAAGTCTGCTTGTATCGCAGTACTCCCTCGCTGGCGAAACCACCAACACGGCGATCGGTGGCGGTCTCGGCGGCGCCCTCGGAAGCGTGGTCGGTCAGGCTATGGGAGGCAGTACTGGCGCTGCGATCGGAGCCGGCGTGGGTGGCGCGGCCGGGGGCGCAATGACCGCGAAGAGTGGCAAGAAGACCGAGACGGCGATTGGCGGCGGTCTCGGTGCGGCGGGTGGTCAGGTCATCGGCAACAGTGTCGGTGGTTCCACCGGTGGCCTGATCGGCGCCGGGCTGGGCGGCGCGGCAGGGGGGGCTGTCGGCAATAATCTGGCCGATGACGACGACCACCACGACTCCGACTACAAGCATAAGAACAAATACAAGAACAAACATAAACACAAACATCACGACTGATCCCGGGCGCCGTGACGGGGCATTTTTGGAACTTTCACTGGTCACGGTCCCTTGTAGGAGCCGGCTTGCTGGCGATGGTCGTTAACGATAACGCGTGTGAACTGAATAAACGCGGTGCACTTGAGTCCATCGCCACGATGCGGCGACCCGACAAGCCGGCTCCTACAAGTGACCGTGGTGCCGGATTCAGATTCTGAAGCGGCTGAGAAGCCTGTCTTGCTGGCCTACATGGTCCCCCATCACTGAGCATTGGCGGACCTGCTTCTCGGCACTGCCGGACACCTCCAGGCTGATATCGCGGATGTTGCTCGTATTGCGATTGATTTCCTCGGTCGTGGCGCTCTGTTCTTCAGCGGCGGCGGCAATCTGCAGGTTCATGTCATTGATGCGGTAAATGGCTTCACGTATGCGTTCGAGCGTTGCATTGGCCGCATCGGCATCGCCTGCCGTCTTGCTGGCAGTGTCGCGGCTTTGCTGCATTCGCACTTGGGCGTGTTTGACCCCCGTCTGCAGTTGCTCAATCATCAGGCGTATTTCCTGAGTGGATTGCTGGGTCCGCGAGGCCAGCGAGCGCACCTCGTCGGCAACCACGGCAAAGCCCCGTCCCGATTCACCGGCGCGTGCTGCTTCGATGGCCGCGTTGAGCGCGAGAAGGTTGGTCTGGTCGGCGATGCTGGTGATGACCGCCACGATCGATTCGATGCTTTGACTGAGCGTGGACAATTCATTGATCGCATGACCGGTGTCGTCCATCTCGTCAGCCAGACACTTGATGGCCCCCGTTGACCTGGAGACCAGGGCGACTCCGTCCGTTGCTTGCCCGGTGGCAACGATCGCCGCCTCGGCCGCGGCCTGGGCGTTGCGTGCCACATCCTCCGCTGTCGAGGCCATCTCGGTCATGGCCGTGGCGAGTTGATCCAGTTCCTGCAATTGAATCTGTACGCGGCTGGCTGCCTGATCCGCTTCAAATGACGTCGCGGTGGTGCTCTCGCGAACCTGGTGCGAGCTGCTTTTCACATCGCCAATGAGTGCCTTGAGGTTGTGCAGGAACTGGTTGAATTCCCCGGCGACCAGCGCCACTTCATCGCTGCCGGTCACTGGCAACTGGCGGGTCAGGTCGCCTTCTCCGCGGTTGATGTCTGCCAGCGATTCCTTGAGTTGATCCAGAGGCCGGAGCAATCGCCTGACCAGCAGCCCCAACACCAGCAGGCTGAGCAACACGCCCAGGCCGGTACCGATGACGGCTCGCCAGGTCAGGGTATGGGCTGCGGCCATGACGATGTCCTGATCCAGTACGACGCCGATGTACCAGTCCATGCCCCTGAGATCGGTGAGGGGGATGAAGGAAACCAGCAGGGACTTTCCATCGCCACTGACTTCCTGAAGCCGGCTGTCGAGCGCAAGGGCGTTTCCAGCGAAAAGCTGACTGTAGGGCTTGCCGTTCAGTTCGGCGTTCGGGTGGGAAATGATGTTGCCGCTTTTACTCAGCAGAAACGCATAACCGGCCCCGCCGAAATCCAGCGTATTGATGGCGTCGGCAACCGAAGTCAGGCGGATGTCACCGCCAAACACCCCGAGCAATTGACCCGCATCGCTGATCCGGGCAACCGCGGAGATCAGGATTTCACCGGTGGTGGAGTCCTTGTAGGGTTCGGTCAAAACAGCCTGGCTGCCTGCCTTGCCGGTCGCGTACCAAGGGCGGGTGCGACCGTCATAATCGGGTTTCGGATTCCACGATGCCGTGTTCTTGATGGGTTTTCCGTCGGATTCGAGCGCGCCGAAAACCAGCTTGAATTCATCTTTCAAAACGGGCGAGTCGATGACTCTTTGGGTCGCTTGCGCACTGTACTGACGGTCGATCGCCTGGGCCGCCAAGTCCATCAGCCGAAGTTTGGCGTTCAGCCAGTTTTCGATCTGTCGCGCCACTGCATTGCTCGATTCGGAGATACCTTCCTCGACTTGCGTGCGCAAAATAGAACGGACCTGACTGACCTGGACCAGCGACAGCAGACTGGTCGTCACGAACAGCACACAAGCAGCCACAAGGCTTACCTTGTAACGGATTTTCATCGACAGCT
>NZ_JAHBDR010000017.1:0-2995 GCF_019956575.1 Pseudomonas sp. A-R-19 | reverse complement strand
CTGCAAGTACGCCATCGCCAGCAAGCCGGCTCCTACAGATCGACGTCGAGATCCAAATCCCCCACGGGAGAGCAGCAAAATGAACAACGATAAATATGAAAAAGGCCTGAAGATCCGCACCCAGGTGCTGGGCGAAGCCTACGTCAACCGCTCCATCGAAAACGCCGACGACTTCACCCGGCCACTGCAAGAGATGGTCACCGAATATTGTTGGGGTCATGTCTGGGGTCGTGAGGGTTTGTCGCTCAAGGAGCGCAGCATGATCAACCTGGCGATGATCTCGGCCCTCAACCGCCCCCATGAACTCAAGCTGCATGTGCGCGGCGCCTTGCGTAACGGCCTGAGTCGTGAGCAAATACGCGAAATTCTGCTTCAAGTCGGCATATATTGCGGTGTTCCCGCTGCCGTGGACAGTTTCCGGCTCGCCCGAGAAGCCTTCGCCGAAGCCGATGCCGAGGCCTCCAGTTAACCCCTCGGCTGTTTAAATGCCCGTCTGGCATGGACAGCCAACCTAAAGAGCGGACCCCATGAAACGCCTGCCACTCGACGACAGCTTCAAGGTCAATCGCAACCCCGTTACCCTGCGCGAAATCGTGCTGGATAAACTGCGAAGCGCCATCATGAACTTCCAGCTCCTGCCGGGAGACCGTCTGGTCGAACGCGATCTGTGCGATCGCCTGGGCGTCAGCCGTACTTCCGTGCGCGAAGCCTTGCGTCACCTGGAATCCGAAGGCCTGGTGGAATTCGCCGATGCCAAGGGCCCGCGTGTCGCGATCATCACCCTGGCCGATGCCGTGGACATCTACGAGCTGCGCTGCGTGCTCGAAGGGCTGATCGTGCAACTGTTCACCCTGCGCGCCAAGGCCAAGGACATCAAGGCCCTGGAAAAAGCCCTCGAAGAAAACCGCAAGGCGCTCAAAGACGGCGAGCTGCAACAGGTCATCGACTCGGTGCAGGGTTTCTACGACGTGCTGCTCGAAGGTTCGGGCAACCATGTCGCGGCCACTCAGTTGCGCCAGTTGCAGGCACGCATCAGCTACCTGCGCGCGACTTCGGTGTCCCAGGAAAACCGTCGCGGCGCCAGCAACCAGGAAATGGAACGCATGGTCGAGGCGATCAAGGGCGGTGATCCGCTGCTCGCCCACCAGGCGTGCGTCGACCACGTGCGTGCAGCCGCAGCCGTGGCCCTGGACTACCTCAAGCGCAAGCAGGAAGAAACCGGCGACATCCCGGCGATCACCCAGCCCATCGCGCTGAAAGAACCGCGCATAGGTCGCTGACATGTTCAGCCCGAGCTTTTGCCCCAAGTGCGGCAGCGCTGATCTCGGTCAGCGGGTGCCGCCGGGCGATACGCACGAGCGCCTGATGTGCCGCGGCTGCGGCTACATCCACTACGTCAATCCGAAGATCATTGCCGGCTGCATCATCGAGCAGGACGGCAAGTACCTGTTGTGCCAACGCGCCATCCCGCCCCGCCCCGGCACCTGGACCCTGCCGGCGGGCTTCATGGAAAGCGGCGAGACCACCGAGCAGGCGGCCTTGCGCGAGGTCTGGGAAGAAAGCGGCGTGCGCGCGGAAATCGTCTCGCCCTATTCGATCTTCAGCGTGCCGCAGATCAGCGAGGTGTACATCATCTTTCGCGCCATCGCGCTGGAGATCACCGGGCAGTACGGCCCGGAAACCCTCGACTACAAGTTCTTCGCGCCTGAGGAGATTCCCTGGGAGAGCATTTATTACCCGGCGATTCGGCAGATTCTTGAGCGTTATATCGAGGAGCGGCAGGCTGGGGTTTATGGCATTTACATGGGTAATGACGACAGCGGGAAGATTCACTTTATTCGTTGATCTGTTTTCTGTTGTTCGAATTTTGGTAACCGGCTCCCCTGTAGGAGCGAGCCTGCTCGCGAAGGTTTGTCGTTCGACGCTGGCTTTCGGGTGTACATATCCATTCCTGCGGTAACGGCCGCTTATGGTTCCGCTCTTACAGCGGGTCACTTTGAAAAGCCCAAAGTAACCAAAGGCTCTTGCCCCTTTCGTTCGGTGCCTCGCCTAGGCTCGGCATGCCCTCGCTCCGGTCCTGCTCCGTGGGCCCGCCGCCATCGGCCATCCATGGCCGGGGGCGGCTAACCCGGCATCCATGCCGGGTTGCCCACTGCGCAGAACCTCCACTCGGCCTCTCGATGGGGCAAGAAGATCAAAAGCCAAAGCGAGGCGGCCTGCCGGCCGGCCTGATCGTGAGGCTCTACACCCTCCCTGTAGGAGCTGGCTTGCCGGCGATGGCGCCACCCCAGCCAACCCTGCGGCACCTGACACACCGCCATCGCCGGCAAGCCGGGCTCCTACAGAGATTGAGTACATCTGAGAGGGATTGGTTGGCTTGCAGGCCGCCATCGCTAGCAAGCCAGCTCCTACAGTTTGATTTGCGTGTATCTGCGAGGGATTGGTTGGCTGGCAGGCCGTCATCGCTGGCAAGCCAGCTCCTACAGAAAAGCAAAAAGCAAAAAGCAAAAAGCAAAAAGCAAAAAGCAAAAAGCAAAAAGCAAAAAGCAAAAAGCAAAAAGCAAAAAGCAAAAAGCAAAAAGCAAAAAGCAAAAAGCAAAAAGCAAAAAGCAAAAGCGGCGTACACCCATGCTCTTCACCACTCATCAGGCCGAGCGTTAGCTCGCCTGCAGCTCTTGATCTTGATCCACCCGCCCCCTCGGGAGGCTGAGCGGAGGTGTTCATCCGGGGATGGGCGCGCAGCGCCGTTCGACGCAGTCGAACTCATCGCATGTAGGTGCCAGCGAAGCCAACCGGAGGGCGATGCCCCCGGATGAATGCCGGAGCGAAGGAACCCCGAGCCTAAGCGAGGGGCCGGACGCAAGGGGCGTGAAGGGATCAACCACATAGGTAACAGAAGAGTTCAGTCACATAGGTAACACCAGGTCACTTACTTCTGATCACCTTTAACGTCACATAATCTTCCTTTGCATCCTTTTCATCGATGCGACCTAAC
>NZ_JAHBDR010000016.1:0-3057 GCF_019956575.1 Pseudomonas sp. A-R-19 | reverse complement strand
TGGCGATGGTGTGTCAGCTACCTTGGTGTCGCCTGACACACCATCGCCAGCAAGCCGGCTCCTACAAGGGGTTGGGCTTAACCAGTTGGCTTTCGGTATATTCCTTTTCTTTTTTTGCACGGAACGCCCATGTCGTCCCTGACTCCCTTGAACCATCTGATTACCCGCTTCCAGGAGCAGACGCCGATCCGCGCCAGTTCCTTGATCATCACGTTGTACGGGGATGCCATCGAACCCCATGGCGGCACCGTGTGGCTGGGCAGCCTGATTCAATTGCTCGAACCGATCGGCATCAACGAACGGCTGATCCGCACCTCGATTTTTCGCCTGACCAAGGAGGGCTGGCTGACCGCCGAGAAAGTCGGCCGCCGCAGTTACTACAGCCTGACCGGCACCGGTCGCCGGCGTTTCGACAAGGCTTTCAAGCGGGTCTACAGCACCACGATGCCGGCCTGGGATGGTTCCTGGTGCCTGGTGATGCTCTCGCAGCTGACCCAGGATAAACGCAAGCAAGTGCGCGAGGAGCTGGAGTGGCAAGGCTTCGGCGCGATTTCGCCGATGGTGCTGGCCTGCCCGCGCAGTGACCGTTCCGACGTCAACGCGACCCTGCTTGACCTGGGCGTCCAGGAAGACACCATCGTCTTCGAGACCACCGCCCAGGACGTACTGGCCTCCAAGGCGCTGCGCCTGCAAGTGCGCGAGAGCTGGAACATCGAGGAGCTGGCCGCTCACTACAGCGAATTCATCCAGCTGTTCCGGCCGCTGTGGCAAGCGCTGCGCGAGCAGGAAAACTTGCAACCGGCCGACTGCTTCCTGGCGCGGGTACTGCTGATTCACGAGTACCGCAAGCTGCTGCTGCGCGACCCGCAATTGCCGGACGAGTTGCTGCCCGGCGATTGGGAAGGCCGCGCCGCCCGCCAGTTATGCCGCAACATTTATCGTTTGATCTACTCCAAGGCCGAAGAATGGCTGAACGCTGCACTGGAAACGGCCGACGGCCCGTTGCCGGATGTCGGTGAAAGCTTCTACCGGCGTTTTGGCGGACTGAAATAACACGTCATTGTTCAGGGAGTGGTGCGGTTCAGGAGACTCGAAGCATCCGATGTCGTGTGGATTGACGTAGACAATAAAAATAAGCCTGCGTGAGGCCTGACATGATTTCTACCAAAGCACAGCGCCATGATGGGTTCGACCAGTGGATCCATCAGATCAACCAGATCTGCGGCGCCTTCAACGCACAACCCCTGGGCAGCGAATTTGCCGGGCGCATCCGCGAATACCAGAGCGATGCGCTCAAGCTCAGTTTCGTCGACGCGTGCCAGGCGCGGTTGTACCGTACGCCCCAGGAAGTTGCGGCGGGTGAGGGCGGCAAGTATTTCGCGGTGTTCCAGCTCGACGGTACAGCGGGCATGGCCCAGGGCGACAACAAGGTCCTGCTGTCCCCCGGCGACATCACGCTGATCGATGCCGCGCGGCCCAGCGATTTCACCTACAGCGAAAACTCCCGGCAGTTGTCGTTGATCCTGCCGTACCAACTGGTCGAGCAAACCCTGCGCTTCAATCAGGTCCGCTGCGGCCACCGGATCGCCGCGACCTCGCCCATTGCGATGCTCTCGCACCGGCTGATCCTCGATGCCACCCACCAACAGCACCTGACCCGCCAGGAAAGCGAAGCGACCCTGGAGGCGATTGTCAGCCTGCTGCGCCCGGCCATCAGCCAGGCCGAGGATGGCGAAGACTCCCACGAGCGCATCTTCCGCAAGACGCTCACCTGCATCGACGAAAACATTCGCTCCGAAGACTTGTGCCCGGAATGGCTGGCGCGGGAAGTCGGCATGTCCACCCGCGGCCTGTACCGGATGTTTGCCAAGAAGGGATTGGTGGTGGCGCGCTACATCAAGAACCGCCGCCTGGACCTGTGCGCCGAATCCCTGCGCCGCTCAGGCAGGGAGGAGAAGTTGTCGGTGTTGGGGTATTCGTGGGGTTTTTCCGATTCGAGCTACTTCTCGACGGCGTTCAAATCACGCTTCGGCATTGCGCCGGGGGAGTATCGCAAGCGGCATGCTTGATCGTTTACATGAACACCGCATAACCCTGTAGGAGCGAGCCTGCTCGCGATGGTCGTCAACGATAACGCGCGAATTCTGGTGAAACGGGTTGGCAGGATCTTACCCTTCTCGAAGAGCCGGGGCTCGCCTTTTTCCAGGCGTGACCAGGATTGACCGGCGATACGTTCCGCCTGCCAATAACCGGTATGCGTGCAGGCTTGGCCGCTGGTGCAGGTCGGCCTTTTGATGTAGTCGATCTCTATAAAGGCCGAGGAGCCTGGCATGGGCCGGCCGGTCGCAGGTTCGAGGACTTTGGCTTTGGCCAGTTGGTGAATCAGTGCTTCGCTGGGCTTTTCAGGTGGGACATTGGCCAGGCGTTCTTCGAGCCATTGTAGTTTGCCGTCCCAGGCGGGTAACGGGGCAGGCGGCAGCGGGAGGATTTCGTTGATTTCGGGGACCTTGGGATTGGCGTAGGAGTAGCCCGAGAGGATTTTCCAGATTTTTTTGTAGCGATCGGCGCGTTCGAGGTCTTCCTGTTGGCCGAGGTAGTGCAATTCATTCGTAGGTTCTGGCCCTCGAAATCCCTCCTCAATAAAACCGGCTGAAGTCTCATCTCCAGCTTCCACTCCGAGTTGGAATGCTTCGAGCGCCTCTTGAAAATGCCCATCTATCGACAAGTCAACACCAAGTGCTCTTGCCGCTTTGCCGTTTCCTTGCTCCCCTGCGCAACGGCGCATTTGCCGGGCAACGTCCGGGGCAATGTTGATCGGCGCCAACTTGTCTGCGACATAAGCTTGAGCTAGCGCATTACCTTCATCAGCGGCTTTACGGTAGTAACGCAACGCTATTTCGTGATCTTTCTGCAGCCCCGCCGAACCGTTTTGCAGGAAGATGCCGACAAAGTAATATCCCGTTGCCACTCCGGCGTTGATCAGTTGCTCACTCATGCGCAAATGCTCCTCACCTCGGAGTTTGAAAGTACCGCGCATGGCACCATTCTGCAGATTGA
>NZ_JAHBDR010000015.1:0-3437 GCF_019956575.1 Pseudomonas sp. A-R-19 | reverse complement strand
GTTTTGATGTCGTTCAAAAAATTGTGTTTGACGCAAATCCTGTGAGGGTGGGCTTGCTCGCGAAGACGGCCTGACAGCCGACCAATCTCTCCCAGATGTACTCAATCCCTGTAGGAGCTGGCTTGCCGGCGATGGCGGTGTGTCAGGTACAGCGGGGTTGGCTGAAGTGGCGCCATCGCCGGCAAGCCAGCTCCTACGGGGGAGGCGTGTACAACCTCACGATCAGGCCGGCCGGTAGGCCGCCTCGCTTTGGCTTTTGCGGTGCACGCCCCCTCGAGAGGCCGAGAGGAGGTTCTGCGCAGTGGGCAACCCGGCATGGATGCCGGGTTAGTCGCCCCCGGCCATGGATGGCCGATGGCGGCGGGCCCACGGAGCAGGACCGGAGCGAGGGCATGCCGAGCCTAGGCGAGGCACCGAACGAAAGGGGCAAGAGCCCTTTGGTTACTTTGGGGCTTTTCCAAAGTGACCCGCCGTAAGGGCGGAACCCTAAGTCGCCGTGACCGCAGCAACGGATATGTACACCAACAAAATCCTCATCGCCTGACACAAAGCCTTCGCGAGCAAGCCCGCTCCCACAGGGTTCTTCAGCGAACACAACAATGGCTACAACCGCGACCAAATGCGGAAACCTCCAGCTCAACCTTTCACAAAACCTTCATCAAATGGCCCATCCAGTGACATGTGCAAGTCATAGGGCTGACATGCCCGGTGCCTAAAGTCTGTTGAACCCAAATGCAGCCATGGATGGCTGTTCAACCAGACAGAGAAGCCCATGAACGCAGCTATCCATGTCGATCATCTGAACAAGACCTTTGCGCGTAAAACCGCACTGGTCGACCTCGAACTGACCATCGCGGCCGGTGAGATGGTCGCGCTGATCGGCGCGTCCGGCTCCGGCAAGTCCACCTTGCTGCGCCATCTCGCGGGCCTGGCCTGCTGCGATCGCAACAACGGCGGCAGTGTCAGGGTGCTGGGACGCGAGGTGCAGGCATCCGGCCGATTGAATGGCAAGGTGCGCCGCCTGCGCGCCGACATCGGCTACATCTTCCAGCAGTTCAACCTGGTCAACCGCCTGAGTGTGCTCGACAACGTGCTGCTCGGCTGCCTGGGGCGCATGCCGCGCTGGCGTGGCAACTTGAGTCTGTTCAATGCCGAGGAAAAGCAGTTCGCCATGGAGTCCCTGGACCGTGTCGGCCTGGCCGACCTGGCGGCGCAACGGGCCTCGACCCTGTCCGGTGGTCAGCAACAGCGCGTGGCGATTGCCCGTGCGTTGACCCAGCGGGCCGAGGTGATTCTGGCGGACGAGCCGATTGCCTCCCTCGACCCGGAGTCGGCACGCAAGGTCATGGAGATTCTCGCCGACATCAATCGCCGCGACGGCAAGACGGTGGTGGTGACCCTGCATCAAGTCGACTACGCCACCCGCTATTGCCCGCGCGCCGTGGCGCTCAAGGCCGGGCGGATTCATTTCGATGGCCCCGGCTCTGAGTTGAGCGGCCAGTTCCTCAACGATTTGTACGGTGCCGACATCGACACCAGCCTCATGTGTTCCGAGTCTTCCCGTCACAGCGAAGCGGCGCCGCGACTGGCGCTGGCGCGCGCGTGATCAACCTCGAACTCCCCAACCGTTCACCCTCAGGAAACCTTTCCACGTTGAACCGTATCGGTCGCGTTTTTGCTGGTGCAGCGCTGCTCGCCAGCTGTGTATTGGGCACCGCCCACTCTGAAGAAAAAGCCATCAACTTCGGCATCATGTCCACCGAGTCTTCGCAGAACCTCAAGAGCATCTGGCAACCGTTCCTGGATGACATGCAGAAGCAGACCGGCCTGAAGATCAACGCCACGTTTGCCTCTGACTATGCCGGCCTGATCCAGGGCATGCGCTTCAACAAGGTCGATGTGGCTTGGCTGGGCAACAAGGCCGCCATCGAGGCGGTGGACCGCTCCAACGGCGAGATCTTCGCCCAGACCGCAGCCGCCAGCGGCGCCGCCGGTTACTGGAGCGTGCTGATCGTGCGCAAGGACAGCCCGATCAACTCCGTCGACGACATGCTGAAAAACGCCAAGAGCCTGACCTTTGGCAACGGTGACCCGAACTCCACCTCGGGCTACCTGGTGCCGGGCTATTACGTGTTCGCCAAGAACCACGTCGATGCCGCCACCGCGTTCAAGCGCACCCTGAACTCCAGCCATGAAGTCAACGCGCTGAGCGTGGCCAAGGGGCAAGTGGATGTGGCGACCTTCAACACCGAAAGCTGGGATCGCCTGGAAGTCACCCAGCCGGACAAGGCGGCACAGCTCAAGGTGATCTGGAAGTCGCCGCTGATTCCGGCCGACCCGCTGGTGTGGAGCAAAGCGCTGAGCGACAGCGAGAAGACCAAGATCCGCGATTTCATCTTCAGCTATGGCGACACCGACGAAGAGAAGGCCGTGCTCAAGGGCATGCAACTGGGCAAGTTCCTGAAATCCAGCGACGACCAGTTGTTGCCGATCCGTCAGCTCGAGCTGTTCAAGCAGCGCACCACGATCAGCGCCGACGACAAGCTGGAAGCGGTCGACAAGGCCAAGAAACTGGCCGACATCGATGCCGAGCTGGCCAAGCTGCAAGAGCGTCTGACCTTGCTCGACAAAACCGCCGACAAAAAATCCGCAGCCAACGGCTAACCCCTGTAGGAGCGAGCCTGCTCGCGATGAACGTAAGGACACCGCGTTTCTCCCGGTTTCCCGCGTCATCGTTGACGACCATCGCGAGCAGGCTCGCTCCTACAGGTTCTGCATTACGCAATTTAGAGAAACCTCATGACCACTCTGCACGCTGAAGCTGTTGGCAAGCGCACCTGGCCGCAGTACGTCGGTTGGGGCCTGTTCCTGGTCATGCTGACCTGGGCCTGGCACGGCGCCGAGATGAATCCGATGGCGCTGTACCGCGACTCGGGAAACATGGCGACCTTCGCCGCGGATTTCTTTCCGCCGGACTTCCATGAATGGCGCATGTACCTAAAGGAAATGCTCGTCACCGTGCAAATCGCCCTGTGGGGCACGGTGTTGGCGATTGTCTGCTCGGTGCCGCTGGGCATTCTCTGCTCGGAGAACATTACGCCGTGGTGGATTCACCAGCCGCTGCGCCGGGTGATGGACGCCTTTCGTTCGATCAACGAAATGGTGTTTGCCATGTTGTTCGTGGTGGCCGTCGGCCTGGGGCCTTTTGCCGGCGTGCTGGCGCTGTGGATCAGCACCACCGGGGTACTCGCCAAGCTGTTCGCTGAAGCCGTCGAGGCAATTGATCCCGGACCGGTCGAAGGCGTTCGCGCCACCGGCGCCAGTGCCTTGCAAGAAGTGATCTACGGAGTGATCCCGCAAGTGATGCCGCTGTGGGTGTCCTACGCGCTGTATCGCTTCGAGGCCAACGTACGCTCGGCGACGGTGGTGGGGATGGT
>NZ_JAHBDR010000014.1:0-3496 GCF_019956575.1 Pseudomonas sp. A-R-19 | reverse complement strand
GGGGCCATAGCTCAGCTGGGAGAGCGCCTGCCTTGCACGCAGGAGGTCAACGGTTCGATCCCGTTTGGCTCCACCATAAACTGCTTCGAAGTTTAAGAGTTTAGAAATGAATATTCGGTAATGAATATTGATTTCTAGTCTTTTGATTAGATCGTTCTTTAAAAATTTGGGTATGTGATAGAAAGATAGACTGAACGTTACTTTCACTGGTAACGGATCAGGCTAAGGTAAAATTTGTGAGTTCTCTTAGTTGAGAAATTCGAATTTTCGGCGAATGTCGTCTTCACAGTATAACCAGATTGCTTGGGGTTATATGGTCAAGTGAAGAAGCGCATACGGTGGATGCCTTGGCAGTCAGAGGCGATGAAAGACGTGGTAGCCTGCGAAAAGCTTCGGGGAGTCGGCAAACAGACTTTGATCCGGAGATGTCTGAATGGGGGAACCCAGCCATCATAAGATGGTTATCTTGTACTGAATACATAGGTGCAAGAGGCGAACCAGGGGAACTGAAACATCTAAGTACCCTGAGGAAAAGAAATCAACCGAGATTCCCTTAGTAGTGGCGAGCGAACGGGGACTAGCCCTTAAGTGGCTTTGAGATTAGCGGAACGCTCTGGAAAGTGCGGCCATAGTGGGTGATAGCCCTGTACGCGAAAATCTCTTAGTCATGAAATCGAGTAGGACGGAGCACGAGAAACTTTGTCTGAATATGGGGGGACCATCCTCCAAGGCTAAATACTACTGACTGACCGATAGTGAACTAGTACCGTGAGGGAAAGGCGAAAAGAACCCCGGAGAGGGGAGTGAAATAGATCCTGAAACCGTATGCGTACAAGCAGTGGGAGCCCACTTTGTTGGGTGACTGCGTACCTTTTGTATAATGGGTCAGCGACTTATTTTCAGTGGCGAGCTTAACCGAATAGGGGAGGCGTAGCGAAAGCGAGTCTTAATAGGGCGTCTAGTCGCTGGGAATAGACCCGAAACCGGGCGATCTATCCATGGGCAGGTTGAAGGTTAGGTAACACTGACTGGAGGACCGAACCGACTACCGTTGAAAAGTTAGCGGATGACCTGTGGATCGGAGTGAAAGGCTAATCAAGCTCGGAGATAGCTGGTTCTCCTCGAAAGCTATTTAGGTAGCGCCTCATGTATCACTGTAGGGGGTAGAGCACTGTTTCGGCTAGGGGGTCATCCCGACTTACCAAACCGATGCAAACTCCGAATACCTACAAGTGCCGAGCATGGGAGACACACGGCGGGTGCTAACGTCCGTCGTGAAAAGGGAAACAACCCAGACCGTCAGCTAAGGTCCCAAAGTTATGGTTAAGTGGGAAACGATGTGGGAAGGCTTAGACAGCTAGGAGGTTGGCTTAGAAGCAGCCACCCTTTAAAGAAAGCGTAATAGCTCACTAGTCGAGTCGGCCTGCGCGGAAGATGTAACGGGGCTCAAACCATACACCGAAGCTACGGGTATCACTTAGGTGATGCGGTAGAGGAGCGTTCTGTAAGCCTGTGAAGGTGAGTTGAGAAGCTTGCTGGAGGTATCAGAAGTGCGAATGCTGACATGAGTAACGACAATGGGTGTGAAAAACACCCACGCCGAAAGACCAAGGTTTCCTGCGCAACGTTAATCGACGCAGGGTTAGTCGGTCCCTAAGGCGAGGCTGAAAAGCGTAGTCGATGGAAAACAGGTTAATATTCCTGTACTTCTGGTTATTGCGATGGAGGGACGGAGAAGGCTAGGCCAGCTTGGCGTTGGTTGTCCAAGTTTAAGGTGGTAGGCTGGAATCTTAGGTAAATCCGGGATTCTAAGGCCGAGAGCTGATGACGAGTGTTCTTTTAGAACACGAAGTGGTTGATGCCATGCTTCCAAGAAAAGCTTCTAAGCTTCAGGTAACCAGGAACCGTACCCCAAACCGACACAGGTGGTTGGGTAGAGAATACCAAGGCGCTTGAGAGAACTCGGGTGAAGGAACTAGGCAAAATGGCACCGTAACTTCGGGAGAAGGTGCGCCGGTGAGGGTGAAGCATTTACTGCGTAAGCCCACGCCGGTCGAAGATACCAGGCCGCTGCGACTGTTTATTAAAAACACAGCACTCTGCAAACACGAAAGTGGACGTATAGGGTGTGACGCCTGCCCGGTGCCGGAAGGTTAATTGATGGGGTTAGCTAACGCGAAGCTCTTGATCGAAGCCCCGGTAAACGGCGGCCGTAACTATAACGGTCCTAAGGTAGCGAAATTCCTTGTCGGGTAAGTTCCGACCTGCACGAATGGCGTAACGATGGCGGCGCTGTCTCCACCCGAGACTCAGTGAAATTGAAATCGCTGTGAAGATGCAGTGTATCCGCGGCTAGACGGAAAGACCCCGTGAACCTTTACTATAGCTTTGCACTGGACTTTGAATTTGCTTGTGTAGGATAGGTGGGAGGCTTTGAAGCGTGGACGCCAGTTCGCGTGGAGCCAACCTTGAAATACCACCCTGGCAACTTTGAGGTTCTAACTCAGGTCCGTTATCCGGATCGAGGACAGTGTATGGTGGGTAGTTTGACTGGGGCGGTCTCCTCCTAAAGAGTAACGGAGGAGTACGAAGGTGCGCTCAGACCGGTCGGAAATCGGTCGTAGAGTATAAAGGCAAAAGCGCGCTTGACTGCGAGACAGACACGTCGAGCAGGTACGAAAGTAGGTCTTAGTGATCCGGTGGTTCTGTATGGAAGGGCCATCGCTCAACGGATAAAAGGTACTCCGGGGATAACAGGCTGATACCGCCCAAGAGTTCATATCGACGGCGGTGTTTGGCACCTCGATGTCGGCTCATCACATCCTGGGGCTGAAGCCGGTCCCAAGGGTATGGCTGTTCGCCATTTAAAGTGGTACGCGAGCTGGGTTTAGAACGTCGTGAGACAGTTCGGTCCCTATCTGCCGTGGACGTTTGAGATTTGAGAGGGGCTGCTCCTAGTACGAGAGGACCGGAGTGGACGAACCTCTGGTGTTCCGGTTGTCACGCCAGTGGCATTGCCGGGTAGCTATGTTCGGAAAAGATAACCGCTGAAAGCATCTAAGCGGGAAACTTGCCTCAAGATGAGATCTCACTGGGACCTTGAGTCCCCTGAAGGGCCGTCGAAGACTACGACGTTGATAGGTTGGGTGTGTAAGCGCTGTGAGGCGTTGAGCTAACCAATACTAATTGCCCGTGAGGCTTGACCATATAACACCCAAGCAATTTGACTACTCGAAAGAGCATCAGATTGCGGTGTGTGAAGACGAAAGAACCGAAAGTTCGAAATGCTCACAAAACACCAAGCTATCACATACCCAATTTGCTGAAGCGCGGCCAACTGGCCACGACTCAGTACCCGAATTTCTTGACGACCATAGAGCGTTGGAACCACCTGATCCCATCCCGAACTCAGCAGTGAAACGATGCATCGCCGATGGTAGTGTGGGGTTTCCCCATGTGAGAGTAGGTCATCGTCAAGATTAAATTCCGAAACCCC
>NZ_JAHBDR010000013.1:0-3681 GCF_019956575.1 Pseudomonas sp. A-R-19 | reverse complement strand
GTCGGCGTGGCCGACAACAGCGCCTGGGTGTAAGGGTGCAGAGGGCGTTCGTAGATGGCGTTCTTCGGGCCCATTTCCACCGGGCGACCGAGGTACATCACCATCACGTCATCGGCAACGTGCTGCACCACCGCCAGGTTGTGGGAGATGAACACGTAGGCGGTGTTGAACTCCTGCTGCAGGTCCATGAACAGGTTCAGCACCTGTGCCTGGATCGATACGTCCAGCGCCGAGGTCGGCTCATCCGCCACCAGTACTTTAGGCTGCAGCATCATCGCTCGGGCCAGGGCAATCCGCTGGCGTTGACCGCCAGAGAACATGTGCGGATAACGCTGGTAGTGCTCGGGACGCAAGCCCACCTGCTTCATCATCGCCTGGACTTTCTCGCGACGTTGCGCGGCGCTCAGGTTGGTGTTGATCAGCAGCGGCTCAGCCAACTGGTCGCCGACTTTTTGCCGTGGGTTCAACGAGGCGTAGGGGCTCTGGAACACCATCTGCACGTCTTTGCGCAGTTGCTTGCGCTGGGCCTTGTCGGCACCGGCGACTTCCTGGCCGGCGATTTTCAAGGAGCCGGAGGACGGTTCTTCGATCAGCGTCAGGGCCCGGGCCAGGGTGGATTTGCCGCAGCCCGATTCACCGACGACGGCGAGGGTCTTGCCGGCTTCCAGTTCGAACGACACACCGTTGAGCGCGCGTACGGTGGCGTGCCCCTTGAACATGCCACGGGACACTTCGTAGTGACGGGTCAGGTCGCGGGCGGTAAGAACGACGGCCATTACGCCACCTCCTGGTTCAGCGGGTAGAAGCAGCGAGCGAGGCTGTTGCTTTTCGGGTCAAGGGTCGGACGTTGTTGACGGCAGTTGTCTTTCACATACGGGCAGCGCGGCGATAGCAGGCAACCCTGCGGACGGTCGTAGCGACCGGGCACGATACCCGGCAGGGTCGACAGGCGCGCGGCACCCTGGCTGTGTTCCGGAATCGCCTTGAGCAATGCTTCGCTGTACGGGTGCGCCGGAATGTCGAACAACTGTGGCACCTGACCGACTTCGACCGCTTGGCCGGCGTACATCACGCACACGCGCTGGGCGGTTTCGGCGACGACGGCGAGGTCGTGGGTGATCAGCACCAGGCCCATGTTCTGTTCTTTCTGCAACGCCAGCAGCAGGTCCATGATCTGTGCCTGGATGGTTACGTCGAGTGCCGTGGTCGGTTCGTCGGCGATCAGCAGTTTCGGTTCGCCGGCAATCGCCATGGCGATCGCGACACGCTGGCTCATGCCGCCGGACAGTTGATGCGGGTAGGCGTCCATGCGGCTGGCGGCGCCCGGGATCTCGACTTTCTCCAGCAGTTCGATGGCGCGCTTGCGCGCTTGTTTGCCGGACATTTTCAGGTGCAGGCGCAGCACTTCTTCGATCTGGAAACCGACGGTGTAGCTCGGGTTGAGTGCGGTCATCGGGTCCTGGAAGACCATCGACAGGTCTTTGCCGACGATCTGCCGACGCTGACGATTGCTCAACTTGAGCATGTCCTTGCCGTCGAAGCTGAGCGAGTCGGCGGTGACGATGCCGGGATGCTCGATCAGCCCCATCAGCGCCATCATGGTCACGGACTTGCCCGAACCCGACTCGCCAACGATGGCCAGTACTTCGCCCTTGTCCACCTTCAGGTCGAGGCCGTCGACCACTGGCGTGGCGTTCTTGTCGCCGAAGCGCACATTGAGATTCTTGATTTCTAACAATGACATGGGAATCTCCTCAGGCGGCGTTCTTGAGTTTCGGGTCCAGCGCGTCGCGCAGGCCGTCACCCATCAAGTTGATTGCCAGCACGCTGAGCAAAATGGTCAAGCCCGGCAGGCTCACCACCCACCAGGCGCGTTCGATGTAGTCGCGGGCCGAGGCCAGCATGGTGCCCCACTCAGGGGTTGGCGGTTGTACGCCAAGGCCGAGGAAGCCCAGTGCGGCGGCATCGAGGATCGCCGAGGAGAAGCTCAGGGTGGCCTGGACGATCAGCGGCGCCATGCAGTTGGGCAGCACGGTGACGAACATCAGGCGTGGCAGGCCGGCACCGGCCAGGCGCGCGGCGGTCACGTAGTCGCGGTTCAGTTCGCCCATCACCGCGGCGCGGGTCAGACGAACATAGGACGGCAACGAAACCACGGCGATGGCAATGATGGTGTTGATCAGGCCAGGGCCGAGGATGGCGACAATCGCCACGGCCAGCAGCAGCGACGGCAGGGCCAGCATGATGTCCATCAGACGCATGATGGTCGGGCCGAGCACGCGCGGGTAGAACCCGGCGAACAGGCCCAGCAGGATGCCCGGGATCAGCGACATCACCACCGACGACAAACCGATCAGCAACGACAGGCGCGAACCATTGATCAGGCGCGACAGCAGGTCGCGGCCCAGTTCATCGGTGCCGAGCAGGAACTGCAATTGTCCACCTTCCAGCCAGGCCGGTGGGGTCAGCAGGAAGTCGCGGTACTGCTCGCTCGGGTCGTGAGGGGCGACCCACGGGGCGAAGATGGCGCAGAAAATCACCAGCAGCATGAACATCAGGCCGGCGACGGCACCTTTGTTCTTGGCGAACGCTTGCCAGAATTCTTTGTACGGAGACGGGTACAGCAGGCTTTGATCGACTGCTACCGATGGAATTGGAATGGTCATGGTCATGATCTCAGCGCTGATGACGGATGCGTGGGTTGGCAAAGCCGTAGAGGATGTCCACTACGAAGTTGACCACAATCACCAGGCAGGCGATTAACAGGATGCCGTTTTGCACGACGGGATAGTCTCGGGCGCCAATGGCTTCGATCAGCCATTTGCCGATGCCGGGCCAGGAGAAGATGGTTTCGGTCAGGACCGCACCGGCCAGCAGGGTGCCGACTTGCAGGCCGACCACCGTCAGTACCGGAATCAAGGCGTTACGCAGACCGTGCACGAACACCACGCGCGACGGCGACAGGCCCTTGGCCTTGGCGGTGCGGATGTAGTCTTCGCGCAGCACTTCGAGCATCGAGGAGCGGGTCATCCGCGCGATGACCGCCAGCGGGATGGTGCCCAGCACGATGGCCGGCAGGATCAGGTGATGCAGGGCATCGAAGAACGCACTGACGTCATCGGCCAGCAGCGTATCGATCAGCATGAAGCCGGTGCGCGGCTCGATGTCGTAGAGCAGGTCGATCCGCCCGGACACCGGGGTCCAGCCCAGGCTCACCGAGAAGAACATGATCAGGATCAGGCCCCACCAGAAGATCGGCATCGAGTATCCCGCCAGGGAGATGCCCATCACCCCATGGTCGAACAGGGACCCTCGCTTGAGTGCCGCGATCACCCCGGCCAGAAGGCCGAGGACGCCGGCGAACAGCAGGGCGGCCATGGACAGTTCCAGGGTCGCGGGGAACAGGGAAGTGAATTCGGTCCAGACGCTTTCACGGGTGCGCAGGGA
The DNA here is from genome assembly GCF_019956575.1 of Pseudomonas sp. A-R-19. Lineage (NCBI taxonomy): Bacteria > Pseudomonadati > Pseudomonadota > Gammaproteobacteria > Pseudomonadales > Pseudomonadaceae > Pseudomonas > Pseudomonas sp. A-R-19. The sequence goes on along the minus strand of NZ_JAHBDR010000013.1, from coordinate 234 downwards.
CTCACCGAGATCGCCGTGGGCCAGTTTGCCGATGTAATCCAGGTACTGGGCATACAGGGGTTTGTTCAGACCTAGGCGTTCCATTGCCTGAGCGTGCATTTCGGGGTCGACTCTGCGTTCGCCCATCATGACTTCCACGGGGTCGCCAGGGATCATGCGAATCAACGCGAATGTCAGCAAGGTGATGCCGAAAAACGTGGGGATCAGTAACCCCAGTCGGCGGGCAATAAAACT
>NZ_JAHBDR010000012.1:0-3799 GCF_019956575.1 Pseudomonas sp. A-R-19 | reverse complement strand
ATGACCATGCCCGAGGCTTTCCAGCATGCGCTGGGTGTTCACGGTGCCGGAGCCTATGCCGCCCTTGCTTGCGTTGGTGATCACAAACAGGTGCAAGGGGCCATGTATGGCGGGGTCGCGCCCGGCCCGAGGCGTGCACCTTAATAGCGACACGGCGCGATATTGACGCGTCACCCGAGCAGGTACCATTCAACCGCTTGTTCGTGTCGTGTGATCCTGTCGGAAAAGGGCCAAGTGCGCATCTGGTAGCGCTGGACCAGTTGTGTCGGCAAGATCTCGCCCTGTTCGAAATACCGAGCGACGCTCCTGTCTACTGAGTGGTGGCGGGGAAGCCAGCCCACCTTCCAGTATCCACTCACCGGACAGGCTTGGCCGCTATGGCAGTTCGGTGCCGACAAATGAGATTGGCTGAATGCAGGCGATCCCGGTAGACCCTGCCCCGTGGCCGGGTCGAGAAGCTTGGCTTTGGCCAGTTGGTTGATTAGCGCTTCGCTGGGTTTTTCAGGGGGGACATTGGCCAGGCGTTCTTCGAGCCATTGGAGCTTGCCGTCCCAGGTGGGCAACGTGGCGGGTGGAAGCGGGACGATCTCGTTGATCTCGGGGACTTTGGGATTGGCGTAAGAATAGCCCGAGAGGATTTTCCAGATTACTTTGTAGCGATCGGCGCGTTCGAGGTCTTCAAGTTGACCAAGGTAATCCAGCTCATCGGTTGGTTCCGGGCCACGAAATCCGTCATCCAAAAAGCCTGCTGCTGTTTCATCACCGGCTGCTACGCCCAATTGGAAAGCTTCTAACGCTTCCTGATACTGGCCAACTTCAGACAAATACACCCCCAGACTTGTCGCTGCCTTTCCATTTCCTTGCTCGGCGGCGCAGCGGTACATCTGAAGTGCAACTTTTGGGGCAATATCGATAGGTTCGATTTTGTCCCCTACATAGAATTGGGCTAGCGCACTTCCCTGATCGGCGGCTTTACGGTAGTAACGCAACGCCATTTCGTGATCTTTCTGCAGCCCGGCCGCACCGTTCTGCAGGAAAATGCCGACAAAGTAATATCCCGTCGCGACTCCCGCGTTGATCAGTTGCTCACTCATGCGCAAATGCTCTTCACCCCGGAGTTTGAAAGTACCGCGCATCGCACCGTTCTGCAGGTTGATATTGGCTTTGTAATGTCCGTTCTCACTGGCGATGCGATACAGGCGCTCGATTTGCACATCGACGGCTTCGTCTTGCTTGAGCTGGTTGTTCTTTTGCAACCAGCGCGCGTAATGGAACAGCACATCGGCCTCGGTGGATGGCGCGGGAATCTGCTCGTGCATACAGGTAAAGGCCATATTGGCCTTGGCTTCAGTTAAAGGGTTCAAGGGCGTTTCCTTGGTCGAAGTAGAAGTAGGGTTACTGGTATCGCAGGCGACCAGCAGTAGATATGAGAGCAACAAGATCCGGCGCATCAATCGAGGTCCGACACGTCGGATTCGCCGAAATAGAACTCAACGAGGGGAGCCATGGGCGACGCTTGGGCTTTTTGGCGCCGTTTGTTCCGTTTGATGATCTTCTGCCAAGCCTTGAAGGCCCATTCCGGATTGTCCTGCGCCCCCTTTTTATCTGTATGCATCTCCCACAACCGCCGTCGCATCGCCTGCGTCACACTCGCCCACTCATGAGCAATATTCAGTTCGCTATCCACCTGCATGCTGCGGGTATTGATGTTGGCCGAGCCGTGAGTGGTGAACACATCGTCGACGATCATCAGCTTGGAGTGGATGTACACCGGCATCCATTCCTTACCCGCCGGCGAATCGGGGGCGACCAGCGAGCACACGTGGACTTTCAGACCGGGCAACTCCGGAGGACGAACGAAAGCATCTCGCTCAATTGCCGTGATTTCATCACTGAGCACTGCCTGCCGCCACTTGTTGTCCGAAGCACTGTCCCGTTGAGCTTCCCTGGCTTTATCGCTGAGATCGGTTCCTCCCATCGCGTCGGTAAGGCCCGTCAGCATGAGCAACGCCTGACGTTCCAGGCGTTCGCCAAAGCTGGTTTCCAGTGCGGCAGCCTGCGCTTTTGCCTGTTCGGTGCGCCGTAGCTCGGTGATTTTTGGCATGGTATGACCATGCCCGAGGCTTTCCAGCATGCGCTGGGTGTTCACGGTGCCGGAGCCTATGCCGCCCTTGCTTGCGTTGGTGATCACAAACAGGTGCAAGGGGCCATGTATGGCGGGGTCGCGCCCGGCCCGAGGCGTGCACCTTAATAGCGACACGGCGCGATATTGACGCGTCACCCGAGCAGGTACCATTCAACCGCTTGTTCGTGTCGTGTGATCCTGTCGGAAAAGGGCCAAGTGCGCATCTGGTAGCGCTGGACCAGTTGTGTCGGCAAGATCTCGCCCTGTTCGAAATACCGAGCGACGCTCCTGTCTACTGAGTGGTGGCGGGGAAGCCAGCCCACCTTCCAGTATCCACTCACCGGACAGGCTTGGCCGCTATGGCAGTTCGGTGCCGACAAATGAGATTGGCTGAATGCAGGCGATCCCGGTAGACCCTGCCCCGTGGCCGGGTCGAGAAGCTTGGCTTTGGCCAGTTGGTTGATTAGCGCTTCGCTGGGTTTTTCAGGGGGGACATTGGCCAGGCGTTCTTCGAGCCATTGGAGCTTACCGTCCCAGGATGGCAACGGCGCGGGTGGCAGTGGGACGATTTCGTTGATCTCGGGGACTTTGGGATTGGCGTAAGAATAGCCCGAGAGGATTTTCCAGATTTTTTTGTAGCGATCGGCGCGTTCGAGGTCTTCCTGTTGGCCCAGGTAGTACAACCGATCATCCGGCTCCGGACCACGGAAGCCCTCGCTCAAAAAAGACGCCGAAGTGCTGTCACCGGCCGCAACGCCAAGTTGGAATCCATCAAGTGCTTCTTGATAATGACCATCTGTCGACAGATCAACACCTAGGTCGGAGGCTGCATCACCGTGCCCCTGCTCGGCCGCGCAACGGCGCATTTGCCGGGCAACGTCCGGGGCAATGTTGATCGGCGCCAACTTGTCTGCGACATAGGCTTGAGCTAGCGGATTACCTTCATCGGCGGCTTTACGGTAGTAACGCAACGCTATTTCGTGATCTTTCTGCAGCCCCGCCGAACCGTTCTGCAGGAAGATGCCGACAAAGTAATATCCCGTTGCCACTCCGGCGTTGATCAGTTGCTCACTCATGCGCAAATGCTCCTCACCTCGGAGTTTGAAAGTACCGCGCATGGCACCATTCTGCAGATTGATATTGGCCTTGTAATGGCCGTTCTCACTGGCGATGCGGAACAAGCGCTCGATCTCTGCATCAACAGCCTTGTCCTGCTTGAGCTGGTTGTTCTTTTGCAGCCAGCGCGCGTAATGGAACAGCACATCGGCCTCGGCGGAGGTCGCAGGGATCTGCTCGTGTACACATCTGAAGGCCAGCTTGGCCTTGACTTCAGTTAAAGGGTTCAAGGGCGTTTCCTTGGTCGAGGTAGAAGTAGGATTACTGGTATCGCAGGCGACCAGCAGCAGACATGTCAGCAACAAGAGCCTGCGCATTAGTCGAGGTCCGACAGGTCGGATTCGCCGAAATAGAACTCGACGAGGGGGGCGTAGGGAGTCAACTGTTTTGATTGAAGACCTATATTCCGATTGATGATTTCTTCCCAAGCTTTGAACGCCTTTTTCGGGTCATCTTGTGCGCCCAATCCATTCGTATGCATCTCCCACAACCGCCGTCGCATCGCCTGCGTCACACTGGCCCACTCATGAGCAATGTTCAGCTCGCTATCCACCTGCA